>NZ_BAOS01000008.1 GCF_002443295.1 Candidatus Scalindua japonica
ACCATGAAGATTCAACATATACGATATCCGGTTTGCAAGCACTGAATGCGCAAGCCCGGTTGACATATGCGCCTCAATCTCACGGCCCTCCTGTTCATGAATAATAGACGCGTAATCACTTGACGCCACTCCTACATATAAACCGGTCTTTGTTCCGGACAGATCAGACGGCTTATATCCGGCATCTTCAATAGTCTCCCAGACACACTCCATAAACAGCCTCTGCTGAGGGTCCATCAACTCCGCTTCCATGGGAGAAATACCAAAAAACATCGGATCAAACTTGTCCACATCATCAATAAATCCACCCCACTTGATATTCGTCTTATTCACCTCTTTCTGCGGGTCTCCATAGTACGCGCGCCAATCCCAACGGTCCGCAGGTATCTCACTTATCAAATCCTTCCCACCCTCAAGGTTTTTCCAGAACTCCTCCAGATTACTACTGCCTGGCATCCTGCCGCTCATCCCTATTACCGCAACCCGATACGCCTCTCCGCTGCTTATATCCACCGACTTAGCACCCTGTGCCATAAAACGAGTACGCATGGCAGGCAATGTAACTTCTTCCACCTCTTCCACATCAACCACGTACGCATCTTTAGCTGCCACCGAAGCTCCAGGCAGATATTTCAATGCAAGCTGCTCCCTGTTCTGTGACACCAGGTACTCTGCAAATGAACCCAACGTTGAATGCTCAAAAAACACTGCCGGGTTTAACTCCACCTTGTACTCCTGGTTCATCTTGTTCGCAAATTCAGTCAGCGTTATCGAATCAAACCCGTAATCACTCATATCAGATTCAAGGTCTATCTCCTCTTTTTTAACCTTAAGCATCTCAGACACACCACGCACCAACTCCTGCTTCACCTTACCTAACAACACATCCGTATCTGCCTGCGATGTTGTCGTTACCGCTTTTAGCGCTTTTTGTACCTTTGCCGGTTGAGTCGGTTTCTGCAACAGCAGTTTTTCCCGCATCTTGACCCTATCACCTTCCGCCACCACAACATGACCATGCTCTATCATCATTGAACGATCAAAGGCCTCAACCCCCACTGATGTCTCAAGCGGCACCATGCCGCTCACACCCTTCATCATCCGCTCGACCTGCTCATCGACCTTCATACCGCCATCTCGCCACAACGGCCAGCCTATCGAAACTGTTTTCCCGGAACACCTTCCCGCATTAACCTGCCCCTGACGATATAACGCAAACGCATCAAGAAACGCATTCGCCCCGGCATAATCACTCTGGCCCATATTACCCAATACACCAGCAACCGATGAAAAGAGCACCATGAAATCAAGTTTTTCACCACCTATCACCGCATCAAGGTTCAAAGCCCCCGTTACCTTGGAGGAAAATACCTCTCTGACCTCTTCAACCCTCTTCTTCAGGATAAGCGCATCTCGTATTACCCCGGCACTATGAATAACACCATCGAGTTTACCGTGTTTCTCCTTAATCGCCTTGAACGCCTTTGCGACGTCATCAAGATTACTAATATCGGACTGTATATAGCTGACATCAAGGCCATCTTGCCTCAACGTATCTAACTCTTTCTGCTTCTCTTCGTTTAGCACAGACCGGCCGCTTAAGACCAGCTTCACCCCTTCAGTCTGACCAAGGTGCTCAGCAAAGATCCGTCCCAATCCGCCAAAACCACCTGTTATCCAGTACACTCCTCCGGACTTCACCAGTGGGACTCCCTCCACAGCCTGTGGGACCTCTTTCACTTCCACCAGACGCCTCACTTGCCGTTTATCGGGCCACTCATACCGCACTTCTCTATCACCGCCCACTTCAGAAGCGGACTCCTGTTTAACCATGGTAACAAACTGTGCTCTACTCTCTTCCGTAAATACAGGACAATAAACCACCTTACCCTCTATCCTCGGATTTTCCATATGGGCCGTCTTGAGCAGCCCGGCAAGCGGCGCATAACAATAACCGGCATCTCCATCAGGCACCAATACCAGTATCCTCTGTACCCGTTTCGGCTTACCCTCCAGACGACCACGTATCTTCTCAAATATCTCGATAAACATCCCCTCAACATCACGACCGGTCTTCTTTTTCGAAGCAGACAGACCAACAACCTCTGCGTCAGGACACTCGGCTGAAAGCAACTCTCTTAACTCTTCTTCACTCTCTGCAATTACTATCAGATAGTCTACATCATCCTTTGTTTCCACATCTTGCAAGGTGTGGTCATCCCATCTGCTTGTAGCATATAGAACGTCATGATCTGACTGGGGCTTTAAAGCGCCTTCGCCCCCCTGCAACGCCCTGACCATAAACTCCTTCATCTCTACTACCATACGGCCCTCTTCATCCGTAATAGTGATATCATACTTGAGTACCCGGCCCTTTATATCCACGCCTTCACTATACCTCACATACGCATACGCCGTCTCAGGTATCGACCCATATATAAACACTTCGTTCAGGGCAAACGGCAGGTATACTCCATCACCAGTTCCGTCAACACCGGTCGATGACACGGCCAATCCCAGTGTCGCCTGCAACGCACTATCCATCAGGCTCGGATGCAGCACATACTGCCCCGACACATCTCTGACACTCTCCGGCATAATCAACCTCGCCAGGACCTCACGCTCATTATAACGCAGGGCTTCTATCCCATGGAACGAAGGGCCATAGCTCAACCCCCGGCTGGAAAACGCCTTGTAACACCCCGGCCCATCTATCTCACCATCACACCTTGATCGGATGGCCCCGAGATCAAGAGTTTTTCCTCTCATATCTCCATAATCCCCGGTCTCAAGAATACCCTGGGAATGTACCACACGCTCATCACCCTCTGTGTGTGTACTCACCTCAAAAGAGATATTGCTGTTCTCAGGATATAGACTTATCGACAACTCCTGAGCAGCACTATCGACACGGACAGGACGGGCCCATACGATGTTCCTGATCCCGGTAATATCACCCTTAGACGCAGCACTTCCCGCCGCACGTGCCATCTCTACATACACCACCCCAGGCAAGACCTTCTCGTCATTTATGCGATGGTCACTTAAGAAAAACTCCTTTCCTGTCAATCGCGTTGTAAACTGTTGTTCTGTTAAATCTGATGTGTTGCGATGCAATAACGGATGAATTACCTCCGATATCTGATTACTGATAACCGATCTCTGGTTACCACCGTCCGGGACCCAGCAGCGCTCCCTTGCAAACGGATACGTCGGCAGGCTGATACGACATGGTTTATGTTCACCATAAAGAAGGTCCCAGTCCAATACCAGGCCTTTCACCCATAACTCTGCCAACTTGCTGAGCTTGCCCTTGGCTATCCATTTGTCTATCGCCTCCTGAAGGTCATCATCTACCGCAAACACGGACAAAACATCCTTGTTCCTTTTCACCTCACCTGTATAACAATCTTCTATACCCTCTTTGCCTGCAGCAAAGGCTTCCAATTGATTTATAAGGTCTTTGTTATCCTTAACCAGAAAGGCAGCACGACTGTCCATTGCTTCACGTCCCACCTGTAAGGTATAGGCAATATCTGCAAGGCACATACTACCAGTCTTCTCCTTTACAAATCCAAGCAGCCTCTCTGCTGACTCCTTCAGCCGTTCACCACTCCTCGCTGACAACACCACCAGCACCGGACTCCTGGTACCAGCCTTGTTAACCTTACTCACCGAAGACGACCCGGCAATATATTCCTCTACAATAATGTGTGAATTCGCACCACCAAAACCAAATGAACTAATCCCCGCACGCCGTGGCAGTACCTTATCATGCTCATCACGTATACCCTTCCATTCACACGTCTTTTTTACGACGTAAAACGGACTGCCGCTCAGATCAATATAAGGGTTAAGCTCTTCACTATGTAAACTTGCAGGCAGCTTCTTATGCTGAAGTGACAACAGGACCTTCAAAACCCCTGCTATACCCGCCGCCGTCTCTAAGTGGCCTATGTTCGTCTTGACCGATCCCAATCCACAATACGCTTCTTTTAGATCACTCTTTCCGTTACCGGAATGAGACTCCTTAAACGCCGCCTTCAAACCATTAATCTCTATCGGGTCTCCAAGCTCCGTACCGGTACCATGCGCCTCAATATATCCCACCGTTTCGGGGTCTATACCCGCCCTTTCATACGCCGTTATCAGCAACTCTGCCTGTGCTCTCGGGCTCGGCGCTGTCAACGAATTCGCCTTCCCTCCATGGTTCTCTGAAGTACCTCTGATAACCCCGTATATGTGGTCGCCATCCGTTATCGCCTTGTCAAGGGGCTTTAAAAGTATCGCCCCTACTCCCTCTCCCCTTACATAACCATTAGCGCCCTTACTAAAAGTCTTGCATCTACCGTCCGGCGCCAGCATGCCGGCCTTACCAAATGATATAAACAACTCGGGTGACAGCAGCGCGTTCACTCCACCCGCAATAGCAAGATCACAATCACCCGTCTGCATCGATTGTACCGCCCTGTGTATCGACACCAGCGAACTCGAACACGCCGTATCTATCGGCTCGCTAGGACCATGAAGATTCAACATATACGATATCCGGTTTGCAAGCACTGAATGCGCAAGCCCGGTTGACATATGCGCCTCAATCTCACGGCCCTCCTGTTCATGAATAATAGACGCGTAATCACTTGACGCCACTCCTACATATAAACCGGTCTTTGTTCCGGACAGATCAGACGGCTTATATCCGGCATCTTCAATAGTCTCCCAGACACACTCCATAAACAGCCTCTGCTGAGGGTCCATCAACTCCGCTTCCATGGGAGAAATACCAAAAAACATCGGATCAAACTTGTCCACATCATCAATAAATCCACCCCACTTGATATTCGTCTTATTCACCTCTTTCTGCGGGTCTCCATAGTACGCGCGCCAATCCCAACGGTCCGCAGGTATCTCACTTATCAAATCCTTCCCACCCTCAAGGTTTTTCCAGAACTCCTCCAGATTACTACTGCCTGGCATCCTGCCGCTCATCCCCTATTTACCGCAACCCGATACGCCTCTCCGCTGCTTATATCCACCGACTTAGCACCCCTGTGCCATAAAACGAATACGCATGTCAGGCAATGTTAACTTTC
>NZ_BAOS01000009.1 GCF_002443295.1 Candidatus Scalindua japonica
TTCCCTCAAACATTCACGACCGGTTCTTTTTTTTCGAAGCAGACAGACCAACCAACCTTTGCGTCAGGGACACTCGGGCTGAAAGCAACTCTCTTAATTTTTTCCACTTTTGCAATTATATCAGAATAGTCTACATCATCCCTTTGTTTCCACATCTTGCAAAGGTGTGGTCATCCCCATCTGCTTGTAGCATATAGAACGTCATGATCTGACTGGGGCTTAAAAGCGCCTTCGCCCCCCTGCAACGCCCTGACCATAAAACTCCTTCATCTCTACTACCATACGGCCCTCTTCATCCGTAATAGTGATATCATACTTGAGTACCCGGCCCTTTATATCCACGCCTTCACTATACCCTCACATACGCATACGCCGTCTCAGGTATCGACCCATATATAAACACTTCGTTCAGGGCAAACGGCAGGTATACTCCATCACCAGTTCCGTCAACACCGGTCGATGACACGGCCAATCCCAGTGTCGCCTGCAACGCACTATCCATCAGGCTCGGATGCAGCACATACTGCCCCGACACATCTCTGACACTCTCCGGCATAATCAACCTCGCCAGGACCTCACGCTCATTATAACGCAGGGCTTCTATCCCATGGAACGAAGGGCCATAGCTCAACCCCCGGCTGGAAAACGCCTTGTAACACCCCGGCCCATCTATCTCACCATCACACCTTGATCGGATGGCCCCGAGATCAAGAGTTTTTCCTCTCATATCTCCATAATCCCCGGTCTCAAGAATACCCTGGGAATGTACCACACGCTCATCACCCTCTGTGTGTGTACTCACCTCAAAAGAGATATTGCTGTTCTCAGGATATAGACTTATCGACAACTCCTGAGCAGCACTATCGACACGGACAGGACGGGCCCATACGATGTTCCTGATCCCGGTAATATCACCCTTAGACGCAGCACTTCCCGCCGCACGTGCCATCTCTACATACACCACCCCAGGCAAGACCTTCTCGTCATTTATGCGATGGTCACTTAAGAAAAACTCCTTTCCTGTCAATCGCGTTGTAAACTGTTGTTCTGTTAAATCTGATGTGTTGCGATGCAATAACGGATGAATTACCTCCGATATCTGATTATTGATAACCGATCTCTGGTTACCACCGTCCGGGACCCAGCAGCGCTCCCTTGCAAACGGATACGTCGGCAGGCTGATACGACATGGTTTATGTTCACCATAAAGAAGGTCCCAGTCCAATACCAGGCCTTTCACCCATAACTCTGCCAACTTGCTGAGCTTGCCCTTGGCTATCCATTTGTCTATCGCCTCCTGAAGGTCATCATCTACCGCAAACACGGACAAAACATCCTTGTTCCTTTTCACCTCACCTGTATAACAATCTTCTATACCCTCTTTGCCTGCAGCAAAGGCTTCCAATTGATTTATAAGGTCTTTGTTATCCTTAACCAGAAAGGCAGCACGACTGTCCATTGCTTCACGTCCCACCTGTAAGGTATAGGCAATATCTGCAAGGTGACATTCATATGATTCATCCTTCTCTTGCTCCTTGACAAATGAAAGCAGTCTTTCAGCATATCCTTTTAGTCGTTCCTGATTCCTGGCTGATAGAACAACCAACGCTTGTCGTGATGCATTAATTTTTATCAGAGGTCGACTCTGGACTTGCGCTGGAATGTATTCTTCGATAATTACATGGGCATTCGAACCTCCTGCCCCAAAGGAAGAAATGCCTGCTATCCTAGGACATTCCTTCTCATGTCCATTATCTTTAATTACAGGTCTTTCCCATGCGGAAAAATCCTGCTGAACCACAAAAGGAGTTTGACTAAAATCAATATTGGGATTTAAAGTCTCAGAGTGCAACGATGGTACAAGCTTGCGGTACTTAAGTTGTAGTAAAACCTTGGTAAGACCCGCTATCCCTGCCGCTGATTCACAATGCCCAATGTTCGATTTAACCGAACCAATAGCACAAAACTGCCTGTCATTAGTAAATGTCTGATACATCTTAGACAGCCCTGCTATCTCAATGGGATCGCCTAGCGATGTTCCTGTCCCATGGGCTTCAATATAACTTATATACCGTGGATCAACCCTCGCTTCTTTAATAGCTTCTCCAATCACATCTCTCTGGGCATTGGGATTAGGCACTGTATACCCATTGGTCTTACCACCATGATTTACGGCAGCGCCCTTAATAACAGCATAGATATGATCTCCATCATTAATGGCCTTTTGCAATGGCTTTAATAACACACAGCCTACTCCTTCTCCAGGTATGAACCCGTCACCTCCTACACCAAAGCTTTGACAACGACCCTTGTTTGATAGAAATTTTCCCTGTTTGAGCATAATAAATTTGTTGGGATGGACAGACACATTCACTCCTCCAGCTAATGCCAATTTAGAATCACCCCTTTTCAAACTTTGACATGCTAGATGGATTGCTGTCAACGACGAAGAACACATTGTATCAACCGCTATACTTGGACCATGAAAATTACAGAAATAAGACACCCGGTTGGCAATACTTGAAGGGCTAGATGAGAAGGCCATCAATTTACCTTTCAGGCTCTCTTCAATACCGTAGAATTGATACTCTTCGTACATCACACCAACATACACACCAACATTGCCTTTCTGATTCTGCAGGCATTCCCTTGTATAGCCTGCATCTTCCAGTGTTTCCCATGCTGTTTCAAGAAATAACCGCTCCTGAGGGTCTATGATCTCTGCCTCACGTGGAGAAATATTGAAAAACAACGGATCAAACCTATCTACATCATCAATAAATCCACCATACATTCCACAGGTCAAATCAACCCCGCTTTTATCATGCTTAAAATATTTACTATGCTCCCAGCGTTCTTTGGGAATTTCAGTAATACAATCTTTACCAGATTTGAGATTATCCCATAATTCTTTGACACCCCTGGCTTGGGGATAACGACCACTGATACCAATTACAGCAATATCATCTGAAAATTGTTGTTGTGAAATCTTTTGTTCCGATGGATCAACATAACTGATTTCTGATAAACCCGTTTCTTTCCCTTCTTCTGAAGTACAAATCAAATCAGATTTACGCTCTTTGAAAATACCTTTTTGAGTTACCTTCAATCCTTTCTTTGCAGATATCGACACCTCTAAGCCTAAAAGTTTAGTCAGTTTGTCACGATGCTGCTCTATAAAATAGTCAGTCAGCTGTTCCATGGTTTGATATTCAAAAAATAGTGTTCGAGGCAAGTTACCAAATACTTTTTCCAACTGATCAGTTAATTGCACAACCAATATTGAATCAATTCCATATTTTTCGAATGGTACCTGTGTATCTATTTTATCCGAAGGCATCTTTAATGTGGAGGCTAACAAGCGTTTAATATAAACACTTGCTTTTTCTTTTAAAATCTGAGGAGTTGTATCATAAAAACCTGCTATTTGATGTGTTGATAAATCCATATTCGTATCACGGTTCACCTCTGAACTCACAGTCTGTTTATCAGAAGCAGAAACTGATACGGTTTCCCCGACGATACCAGTTGCCCTGCTGGCTAGTGCAATAACCTCTTTCTGACAAACTAACCCATTACTCTCAGCGACAATCACCTGCTGACCCAGATGATGTGCCTCCTTTGTTATAAAAGCCACATCATCAAACCCTTGATGGTGTAAAACCCGCTCCCAACTTTCTGGTGATAAACCGGGGGACCCTTTGAGACGAACCTCTTCATCCCGATACAACCACCAACCATCCAACAAACCGAATGTCAGGGTTATAAAGTCCCGCTTAACACCCATCTCGTTCAGCAATAACAACCCTCTTGCTTTTAACGCTCCTTTAACCTGATCAAGCGTATTAGCCATCTCCTGTGTGGCATGCAGCACATTGGCCCCAATCACTATATCAAAGTAGTCCTCTTGAATACCTTGTTCTGCAAGCGGTTTTTCAACATCAAACATTTTTACACTTACATAGGGGTTCCCTCTGCAATAATGCTCCTCTGCATACATCAAAAAACTCTTTGAAACATCAGTATAAACATAGTCCAGATGCTCTGCATACTCCTTCAGCCGTTTAAAGACAGACGCACTGGTCCCACCTGTCCCTGCACCCACTTCCAGAATACATATTTTCTCCGAATCTTTTAAATCTTTGACACGCTCTTGCACATAGACCTCAACCACGTCTGCTACACATTCATTGAAATAGTCTGCAGATGGATTACCCTTATAGACACCCTCTACCAGATCCATTGAGGAATTGGGAAAGATAATATCCGTTGACGGGACCTTGCCTGTTAAAATATCAGGCAAAGCCTCAAGACACGGTTTAAGTAACTGGACAGGACTGTTCAGATAAGGATGTCTCTGGACAAGTTCTTTTGAATGTACCTCTAAATCAAATTGCTTGACCTGCTTTTGTATCGATTGAATGTCTTGTTTCAATATAATCAAACCTTCTTTTTCATCCAGACAATCCACCTGGCAAAGCATATCAACCAGCTCCTGAAACAATCTTTCATACTTGACAACGATGCCCAGACCACGTCTTAACGCTTCAATTTCCAGTGGAATTGATAGATCATCAAACAAACCAAGCCGGGAAACAGCTGCAATCAATCCATTAATTGCAAAATGGTCCAACGCTTTATAGGCTGAACCTTGAGTGCTTATCTCCTTTAAAGTGCCTGATCGGTCCGGCAATTGCCGAGAGATAGATTCTAAATATGAAGGCTGTGTTTCGTTATAAATACGTATCTTATGGTCCGGTTCAATACCCATTTCACTCACCACTGACTCCGCTATCTTCATCGGCACAATCTGATTAACACCCTGTGATATGACACGTTCAAGGACCTCCATCCCTTCAGCCGGTTCTATTGAATTAATCCCCTGTTTGGCCATACGCCTCTGATATTCATCTTTTGCGACAACACCTACACTCCCCCAATATCCCCAGTTGATAATATGAACAGAACAGGATAGTCGACTTCTCAGCGCATGGGCATAAGCATCTTTAAAGGTACAACCTGCAGCGTAATTACTCTGTCCCGGCGCTCCGGCAAACGATTGGGCGGAGGAAAAGAACATCATAAAATCAAGTGGTTCCGCCTCTAGGACTTGGTGCAATATCACGCTGCCCATGGTTTTGGGTGCTAAAACCGTACAGAAGGTTTCTTCATCCATCCTTTCTAAGGCTTTATCTCTTAATACAATTGCGGAATGAATTACACCATGAATTTGATCGGCCTGCTCTTTTACTTGTCTCACCGCTTGTTTCATACTGTCAAGGTCCGTCGCATCAGCCTGTATATATACAGGGAGGACACCCTCTGCACCAATTGCTTCGATCTTACCCTGGATATCATCATTCAATTCTCGACGTCCCAGCCAGAATACCTGATCCTGATAATGCTTAATAAGATACCTGGTAAGTTCATATCCTATTCCACCAGCACCACCAAGAACAACATACACACCACATTCTCGAAATCCGATACTTTGAGATGCGGGCAAAGACAACCGTGTCAGTCTCTCAACATAACGTTGACCATCCCGATAAACCACACTATTTCCTGAGACATTTACCGGTTCTGACTGTATCTGATGCACAAGGGTCTTATGAGCTTGACGTTTACATAGCAATTGTTGACTAAAATCTATATTTTTTATACGCCAGACAGGATATTCCTTCTCCAGAGATTGGGTTAAACCCAGTAAACTCGCCCCACCAGGATCTACCTGACTACTGCTATTCAAATAATGACAGTTCCTGAGTAAACTACTATCAGCTCCTGAGCCTTCTGAGCATACCCCAACTTCAACCATTGCCTTAATAGTTCGAAACCAACTCAAAACCCCATACTCCTGCCGTTCTTCTAAGAAAGGCAGCTCTAAGCTATAATCTGCATTTGTATGTAATCCACCTAAAAAGTAAATCTTACGAAACTCAGGCAATTGACGTAAACAGCTTATGATCCCATCAGGGTCTTTCAGATCAACCGACCAGCAGCTATCTGTCTTTTTTTCAGTCTCCGCTCCGAGACAAAGCTGAATACACTCCTCAACTCCCTCAGATTCTATCAGTGATTGCTCTAATCCAAAGCTATGAGCGTGATAGATGATTAAAACCCTTGATGTAGAAGATAGTTGGGATTTCGTTTCAACAATTTTTAGCGGTTCCCGGACCCAACGGGGAACAAACATTAGCTTCTCCAGAGGATCTCTCATTGGCCTGAATTCAAAATCGTGGCATTTCACACAAACCTGTCCCTCTTCATTGACCAAAGCAAGATGATAACGTTGTTCAGACTCCTTCTTCACATAAGCATACATCTTTGAAGTAAGACGGTGATAACACTCAACCTCTCCCATGGAAAAAGGAAGCTGTATCTGAGATGATGGGTTTGGATTAACAATACCCGCACAGCATTGAAGCGCGGCATCCATCAGCGCAGGATGCAGATAATAATCCTTCAATTCTTTTTTATAGAATTCAGGGATTTGAATCAAGCCCAACGCCTCTTGATCACCACCCCATATTGCCTCGACACCTTGAAAATACTCTCCATATTGAATACCTGCTTGCGAAATGGCCTCATAAAAGCGTGTCTTGCCCTGTTGGTCCTGCCAACGGCTTGACAATTTTTGCTTTAACTGCTCAATATCAACATTTTCATCTTCTTTTGGCCCGGAAACCTCTTCGATATAACCCCTGCTGTGTATAACAGGCTCTGCGTTCTGGTTACTAATAATCTCGTAGTAAAAACCACTACCTGTATCCCGGGCCTTTAGGATTAGTTGAATATACTGTTCTTCTGTCACAATTATCGGTTGAACCCAGACAACTTGTTTCAGAACAAAGCGCTTTTCAGGCTGGATTTGTTTCACTGCCGCAGTTATCATCTCAAGATAACCCACACCTGGAAAAACAGGCTGCAGTCTTACCTGGTGATGGTCCAGGATAGTGTCAGTCGGCTTTAGAACCTTGCCAAAAACGAACCCCCTGTTTACGGCAAGACTTGATGCAAGATCTACCCGGTCCAATAATGGATGCAATACGGATACACCGCCCAAGCCGTCTCCATGCCTATTAACAATTCCATGCTCATCGGTTTCCGGGACCCAGTATCGTTCGCGGGCAAATGGATAAGTAGGTAAACTTATACGTTTGGGTTTCTGTTCACCATAGAGCAGAGACCAGTCTAAATCAAACCCCTTTGCCCAAAGAGCAGCGAGTTTGCCAAGATTGCCCCTGGCAATCCATTTGTCTATCGTCTCTTTTAGATCATCTGCAGTAAAGGGCCTTAATGTGTCTTTATTCTGCTTAACCTCACCTATGAAGCAATCATCTATATCCTGCCTACCGGCAGAAAAGGCATCCAATTTATCAATTAGGCCTTTCTCATTCTTTACTAAAAAGGCCACTCGACTCTCCATCGCTTCACGACCAACTTGTAAGGTATAAGCGATATCAGAAAGGTGATGTTCCTTATTTCTATTGTGCACCTTCCCACTGATAAACCCGAGTAACCTCTCAGCAGAAGCTTTCAAACATGCGGAATTTCTGGCCGACAATACTACTATAGCAGGGTGAGAAGCGTTCACCTCTATAACTGGCGTGTTCCGGGTTCGTCCCGGAATGTACTCTTCAAGGATTATATGCGCATTAGCGCCGCCAAATCCAAAAGAGCTGACCCCTGCCCGTCTCGGTAGATGGTGTTTCCGTTCATCCACCATCTCCTTCCACTCCTGCGTCTCTTTGACGATATAGAATGGACTGCCCTTGAGATCGATGTAAGGGTTGACATTTTCACAATGCAGGCTGGCAGGGAGGGTCTTATGCTGTAGTGCCAGCAGCACCTTCAAAACACCCGCTATCCCTGCTGCAGATTCTAAATGACCAATATTGGTTTTAACTGAACCTATGCCGCAATAATTACTCTCTTTTTGTTCCTTATGAGTCCTACGATATAATTCGCTAAACGCGTTCTTAAGGCCGTTCACTTCAACTGGGTCCCCTAATCCTGTACCAGTGCCGTGCATCTCCATATAACTTACTGTATCAGGTGAAATACCGGCTTTCTCATAAGCAGTTATAAGCAAATCAGACTGCGCATTAGGGTTTGGGGCCGTCAGTGAATTAGCACGTCCACCATGGTTTTCTGAAGTGCCCCTGATAACACCGTAAATATGATCTCCGTCAGCAATTGCTTTGCTTAACGGTTTTAAAAAAACCGCGCCAACACCCTCACCACGAACATAACCGTTGGCCTTATCAGAAAATGATTTACAACGACCATCCTCACAAAGCATACCTGCCTTGCTGAAGGCAATAAACGCCGCAGGAGATAGTAATGTACACACACCGCCGGCAATCGCCAGTTCACAATTTTCTGACTCTATTGACATAATCGCCCTATGTATTGATACTAACGAACTAGAGCACGCCGTATCTATCGGCTCACTCGGACCACGAAGATCCAGAATGTACGATATGCGGTTGGCCAACACAGAATGCGATAGCCCTAGCGGGGTATGGGCCTCTATGCCAACATTTCCTTGTGCTAATAATTCATGGTAATCATTGTTTGACACTCCAACAAATAATCCTGTTTTTGTTCCAGACAGATCAGATGCTTTATACCCGGCATTTTCAATAGTCTCCCAGACACATTCCATAAACAGACGTTGTTGTGGGTCCATCAACTCTGCTTCTTTAGGTGAAATACCAAAAAACATCGGATCAAACTTGTCCACATCATCAATAAATCCACCCCACTTGATATTCGTCTTATTCACCTCTTTCTGCGGATCTCCATAGTACGCGCGCCAATCCCAACGGTCCGCAGGTATCTCACTTATCAAATCCTTCCCACCCTCAAGATTTTTCCAGAACTCCTCCAGATTACTACTGCCTGGCATCCTGCCGCTCATCCCTATCACGGCTACCGGACACGGTCCTACATAACTTGTATTCGCCGGCTTATCACTCTGTGCCATAAATCTGGACCGTATCGGTTTCAGACCCACTTCATCCTCTTGCGCATCTACCATTAGCGCCTCTTTTGTTATCTCCCGGCCTCCAGACAGATATTTCAATACAAGCTGCTCCCTGTTCTGTAACACCAGGTAATCAGCAAATGAACCTAACGTTGAATGCTCAAAAAAAACTGCCGGGTTTAGCTCCACACTGTACTCCTGGTTAATCTTGTTCGCAAATTCCGTCAGCGTTACTGAATCAAACCCATAATCACTGATATCAGATTCAAAATCTATGTCCTCTTTCTTTACCTTAAGCATGTCAGACACATCACGCACTAAATCCTCTTTCACGTTCTCTATCAACTCATCCATATCTACTTGTGGTGTTGTCCTTAACGCTTTTTGAGCTTTTACGGGTTGAGCAGGTTTCTGTAACAACAGCTTTTCCCGCATCTTGACCACATCACCTTCCGCCACAATCACATGCGAGTACTCTGTCATCAGTAAACGCTCAAAGACGTCAACCCCCACTGATGTCTCAAGCAACGACATCCCACTTACATCTTTCATCATGTGCTCCACCTGATCATCCACTTTCATACCGCCTTCTCGCCATAACGGCCAACCTATGGAAACGGTTTTCCCGGAACACTTTCCCGCATTAACCTGCTCCTGACGATATACCGCAAACGCATCCAGAAAGGCATTCGCCCCGGCATAATCACTCTGGCCTACATTACCCAGTACGCCAGCAACTGATGAAAAGAACACCATGAAATCAAGCTCCTCATCTTTAGTTGCGGCATCAAGGTTCACTGCGCCGTTTACCTTGGAAGAAAACACCTCCCTAATTTGATCATCAGTCTTCTTCTGGATAAACGCATCACGAATTACTCCCGCACTATGAATAACACCGTCGAGCTTACCGTGTTTCTCCTTAATCGCCTTGAACGCCTTTGCAACGTCATCAAGCTTACTAATATCGGACTGTATATAACTGACATCAAGGCCATCTTGTCTCAATGTATCTAACTCTTGCTGCTTCTCTTCGTTTAGTACAGACCGGCCGCTTAAGACCAGCTTCACCCCTTCAGTCTGACCAAAGTGCTCAGCAAAGATCCGTCCCAATCCGCCAAAACCACCTGTTATCCAGTACACTCCTCCCGGCTTGATAAGCCGAACCGCTTCTGCACCCTGTGTAACCTCTTTCACTTCCACCAGACGCTTTACCTGCCGTTCCTTTACCCCGTCACTATACCGCACTTCTATATCGCCACCCACTTCAGAAGCGGACTCCTGTTTGACCATGGCAACAAACTGTGCCCTACTCTCTTCCGTAAATAGAGGACAGTAAATCATCCTGCCCTCTATCCGAGGGCCCTCAATATGGGCCGTCTTGAGTAGCCCCGCAAGGGGCGCGTAACAATAACCGGCATCTCCATCAGGCACCAATACCAGTATCCTCTGTACCCGTTTCGGCTTATTCTCCAGACGACCACGTATCTTCTCAAACACCTCTATAAACATCCCCTCAACATCACGACCTACGTCCTTTGCCGAAGTAGACAGAGCAACAATCTCTGCATCAGGGCATTCTGCTGAAAGCAACTCACTCAGCCCTTCTCCACTGTCAGCAATTACTATTAAATAGTCTACATCACTCTTTGCTTCCACACCTTGTAAGGCGTGGTCCTCCCATCTGGTTGTAGCATAAAGAACGTCACAATCTGACTGGGGCTTTAAAGCGCCTTCGCCTCCCTGCAACGCCATGACCATAAACTCCTTCATCTCTACTACAATACGGCCCTCTTCATCCGTAATGTCGATATCATACTTCAGCACCCTGCCCTCTATGTCCGCACCTTCACTAAACCTCACATACGCATATGCCGTCTCAGGTATCGACCCATATATAAACACGTCTTTCAGGGCAAACGGCAAGGATACTCCATCACCAGCTCCGCCAACACCGGTCGATGACACTGCCAATTCAAGTGTCGCCTGCAACGCACTATCCATCAGGCTCGGATGCAACATATACTGCCCCGACACATCTCTGACACTCTCCGGCATAATCAACCTCGCCATGACCTCACGCTCATTATAACGCAGGGATTCTATACCACGGAACGAAGGGCCATAGCCCAACCCTCGACTCGAAAATGCCTTGTAACACCCTGGCCCATCTATCTCACCATCACACCTTGATCGGAGGGCATTCAGATCAAGAGTCTTTCCAGTCATCTTTCCATAATCCCCGGTCTCAAGAATACCCTGGGAATGTACCACACGCTCATCACCCTCTGTGTGTGTACTCACCTCAAAAGAGATATTGCTGTTCTCAGGATATAAACTTATTGACAACTCCTGAGCAGCACTATTGACACGGACAGGACCGGCCCATGCTATGTTCCTGATCCTTGTAATATCACCCTTAGACGCAACACTTCCTGCTGCACGTGCCATCTCTATGTAAGCTACCCCTGGCAACATCTTCTCGCCCTGAACCCTATAGTCATTCAGATAAAACTCTCCTCCAGTTAACACCGTAGTAAATCTCTGCTCTGTTAAATCCGAAGTATTACGCTCAAGCAGGGGATGAAGCCTCATTACACCACCAGCAATATTTACCTCATCTGCTCCCACCTCAGGCATCCAGCAACGTTCCCGCGCAAACGGATATGTGGGAAGAGGTATTCGTTGACAACTATTTTTATGATAAAGAGTTTTCCAATCAAAGTGAAAACCACTTACCCACAGCCTTGCCAACTTACCTGTTTTGTTATTCTGAATCAGACTTTTAATAAACGCATCTCCTTCTTTGCCAGCAGTTAATTCCATAACATCACTTTTTTTTCCTTACTATACCCTTGATAAATACCAGAGACATCAGAACGTCCTTCTATAAAAGCACCCAGCTTTTCTAACATATCTTTCTCATCAACTACGTCAATGGCTAAACGATGCTCCATTGCTTCCCGTCCCACCTGCAACGTCCATACCATATTTTCGAATGTATACCGGAAACGTGAGCGATGCTCATCCCCTTTAACAAAATACTCTCTTAATCTCCTGGCATAATCACTTAAACCTTCTTTTGTTCTGGCAGATAACACTACAACCTGTCTCTTCTTTTTTTCAGATTTTACTATTGGTTGTTCATAATCGGACACCACCATAAAGCAGTTTGATCCGCCTACGCCAAATGAATTAATAGCCGCAATCCTTTGACCTGCTGGTTTGGGCCATTTACGGGTTTCTGTTGGAATGTAAAATGGAAAAGTTTGAATCGGAATGCCTGGATTAATAGTTTCTATATTTGTGCACATTGGGACCAATCCAAATTTCATAGATAGTAACACCTTTGTTAAGGAACAAATACCGGAAGCTGACTCAAGGTGGCCTATATTAGCTTTAGAGCCTAACGCGCAGTACCCTTTCCTGGATGTATACCTCTGAAATACATTTGCCAACGCCTTAATTTCAACAGGGTCACCTAAAACTGTCCCAGTTCCATGCGCTTCTACATAATCTAACAGCTCAGGATGCACGCGTGCTTCCGCGAGTGATTGTTCAACTACTGCTTCCAGTGGCTTTATATTGGGTATAAATTTACCACTACCAGTCCCAGAATGATTAATAGCAGACCCTTTAATCACTCCATAGATATGGTCACCATCTGCAACAGCATTCTCCAGTTTCTTAAGCAACACCAACCCAACCCCTTCTCCCGGCACATAACCATCTGCTTTTGCGTCAAAGGTCTTCTCTTTTCCTTCCGGCGATAAAATCCTCATGCCGCTCAGCATTAAATATTTGCTTCTATGCAAACTGATATTGACACCGCCTGCCAATGCGATCTGACAATCTCCACGCATTACCGCCAGTCGCGCCAGATGAATAGCAGTCAATGATGACGAACAGGCGGTTTCAACGGTAAAACTCGGTCCTTGAAAATTAAATGCATAAGAAATTCTATTTGCTAACTCATGGGCATAACTACCAGGACTTATATAGTGTCCACTCTTCACATAATGTTCTGCAGATACCCATGTATAATCATCATTCATTACACCAACATAGACACCGCCTATGTATCGGGACAAATCTTTTAATGAATATCCCGCATCTTCAATAGTATGCCATGCAGTCTCCAATAACAGTTTCAACTGAGGGTCTAGCCGCTCCGCCTCACTTGGAGATATTTTAAAAAACAGGGGGTCAAACTTATCCACATCGTTTATGAAGCCCCCCCATTTGCTGATACTCTGGCGGCCTAACTCAAAATCAGGGCTATAAAAGCCATCTACCTTCCAATGGTCATCCGGCACCTCTGTTATGCAATTCTTACCCTTAGATACAACTTCCCATAAGTCCCATAGATCAGACGCGCCCGGATAACGCCCAGCCAATCCTATTACAGCAATGTCACAATTCTCCGTTTCCTGCGTTTGTGACCCTGATATTAGAGGTATAGGTTTACTATGTTCCTGCTCCTGGTTAATAAGGCTTTCTGTTTCATGAATATAATCGGACATAGTTTCTTCCTTATCATCCAATTCCTTATCAATATGAAAATGCTCTGCTTCATTTTCCAATAAATACCCACTCAAGTCCTCAATATTGGTATACTCAAACAGAAGTGTTGGATAAAATTCATGACTACACTTCTTTTCCAGCTCCCTGACTATAGTCAACAACTGAGTAGAATCTAAGCCTAAATCATAAAACCCTGTTGTTGTTGAAATTGTATCTGGTTCCTTGTTTAGCTTCGTTGCAACTCTTCCTTTTAAGTCGGAAATGATGGCACTTCTCATAGGATCATCTTCAATACCGTTAAGAAGAGTTTGTTGATGGTGTTCTTTTTGAGATTCCAGTCCTATGTGTTGTTGTACTTGTGTTTGTTGCTCTGGTCCAAGATCGATATTGTTATAACCATGCTCTTTCTGACCTGATTCGGTCAGACGTTGAATCAAGCCCTGATGCCGAATCTGTTTTGATACCAGTTCGCCAAATTCAACTAAACATTTCCCATTTTCATTGTATATTGTAATGTTCTTTTTTATTAAATCAGGTTGACCATCATTCTGCTTTTTTTCTCTATTTTTTATTAATTGAGAGTTATCATAGCTGTATACATAAATCTTATCTGGCAGTTCTTTGTAAGCCCTGAATACCTTTATCATGAAAGGGATGTATGGGTTCAGTTTCATCGGCCCCGATAACACATTTCCCTGATCTATATTAAAAGATGCTCCTGCAAACGTCGCCCCGTCTAAAAAAGCAGGATGCAGATAGAACCTTGATAGAAACTTCTGTGCCAATTCACTGATAGTGAGGACCATTAACTCTTCACTACCTCTTTGATAAACGGTGCCCATGGTCTTCATAAAAGCATAATGATTAATATTTAATGACCTGGCCATACCATAAATATCATCCATATCGAACTGATCAGTTGCATCCTGGATAAAGGCATCCGGATCAAACTCTTTTCCCGCCACTTGCCGATCATCGTAATAATATAGTAAACACTCCATATTCTCATCGAATTTTGTATCAACAATGTCATCACCTCTCACTTTTTGACTTTTTATCTCTACCTTCCAATAAGACTCAACCGGAGTAAAGGAGACGTATACCTTTTTGTCAAATTCATCTGATGTTGCTAACGGTTCTTTAAACAATACATTCCTTAATTCTAAATCTCTTGTTTTAAAATAATCTCCCGCCAGACGGTACACCATATCTATAAAGGTAACTCCAGGTAAAACCCTGACTTGATGTACCCGATGATCTCGTACTATGAGGTTATTGTTTTTAATCAGTTGTACAAAAATCTCTTTACCACTTGTCATCACTTTTGTACTCCAGGTAATTTTTCTGTTTTAAAGAAATCATCAAACTCTATTTCATCTAGATCGATTCCATCGTTCCCTGGTGTTAAGCTTTCTTTAAACCCACTCATCACTTTTGATTTATTATCTTTTTGAACAGGCCAAAAATATTTTCTATTAAAGGCTATTATTGGCAGAGGCTGCCGTTTGACATTTTTACTGTCGTATTCAAGGCCCTGATCACTTGCAATCACATGCACATTAGTCCCCCCAAAACCAAAAGAACTTATACCTGCACGTCTTACACCTTTATATCCTAACCACTCTTTGAGTATGATATTAGGATAAAATGGTGATTGTTTAAACACAAAACGGCTGTTAGGTTTAGTGCAATGCAGGGTTGGCGGTATCTGTTGATGATAAATCGATAACATGACCTTGATAAGACTCGCAATCCCTGCCGCACTGAGCAAGTGACCAACATTACTTTTTACACTACCCACAGCACAGAACTGTTGGTCTTGCGTGAAACGACGAAAAACGCTTGTTAATCCTTTTAACTCCATCGGATCACCTATCATGGTACCAGTCCCATGAGTTTCCATATATGTAATACTTCGAATATTCACTTGCGATTTCTGCAGCGCCTTCTGGATCACCTCACGCTGGGCATCTGGATTAGGAGTTGTAATTCCCATCGTATTCCCATCATTATTCATCGCGGTGGCTTCAATTATCCCATAAACACGATCATTATCCATGATGGCCTTTTTCAACGGTTTCAGTAAAACAGCACCGCAACCTTCTCCAGGAACAAATCCATTAGCGCGTTGATCAAATGTGTAGCATCGTCCATCTGGAGAAAGGGCCCTGCCTTCGCTCAATGCAATATATGGTAACTGATCTAAAAGGACATCAACACCTCCAGCAATGGCCATCTCCGATTCTCCTTTAGCCAGGCTTTGACAGGCTAAATGCAGACTGCTCAGAGAAGAAGAGCAGGCTGTATCGATGACCATATTAGGCCCTTTAAGATTATATATATGTGATAAAAGGGCAGCGATAAAGTTTTGTCCGGTTCCAACAATCGATTCTTTGAGGACATTTGGAAGATAGTATACAAAATTACTAATCCTGGACCCGACAAATACTCCAACATCCTTTCCCCAGATTTCTTTTTTTGTATAACCCGCATCATTAATCACTTCTACACCCACCTCTAAAAATTGACGCATTAAAGGATCAATATGTGGGGCCAATTCTTTTGAGATCCCAAAATATTCAGGATCAAATTCTTCTATACCTTCAATAAAGCCACCCCATTTGCTGATACTTTTTCCTGGTTGGTAATCTGTGCTATAATATTTGCGGATATCCCAGCGGTTTGCAGGTACTTCAATAATACTGTCAGTACCACTCTTTAAATTAAACCAGAAGGTATCAATGTCTGGAGCACCTGGAAAATGACATGCTAACCCTACCACTGCTATTTTTTCTGCTTGTACTACGCCATTTTGTAATGGAACTTGATCAATATTCTTTTTTATCTGACTCACCTGGTCTGGTTTTTGATCTAATGCATCATCATAAATTGAAGAAGGCTCTTTTGGCATTTCACAGCGAGAAGATCTGTCTTTAAATAACAGAATTAACTTATCGCCAAACTCCTCTACTATATAGTTAACCAATAGTGACAATTGTGGACATTCCAGAATTACAGAAGGGTCTAATGACATTTCAAGTTCTTTTTCGATCTCTCGTACCAACTCTGCTAATAATATTGAATCTACTCCATATTCACTAAACGATACATCCGGATCGAGTTGCCCGGCATCTATCTTCAATACCTTGGCAAAAAGCTCTTTCAACCACTCCAGAGTAATTACCTCTAGTTCTTGAATATCACCATTTTTTATAGTTTTATGTGCAGCCATCCTTTTCTTAGATACTGGTGGTAACGTTATCTCACAAATCAATTCAGTCTTCAATAGATCTTCAAACCAAGGCCCTGATTTCCTGCTTTCACACGGCATACAAACAGGAATGTCTTTTAATGCGATAGCTGCATCCATCAACTTCAAACCAGCTTTCGTATCGTGAGACAGTAATCCCGTACGTTGATACGCAGGACTAACATCACCGCCCACACCCTTCTCCTTCCAATTCGGCCAGTTCAATGAGCGATAATAGCGGTAACCCTGACGGTACTGATAACTTGCAAAAAAGTCCATATAAGCGTTCGCCATACCGTAGATTGCCTGCCCTGAAGCCAGTGTTGGTATAATAGCCGATACCGATGAAAACAAGACAAAAAACTCTATCGGTTCCTGTTTTAATACCTCATGTAAACACGCCAACCCTTCAACCTTCGGTTCACAGACCTCACGAACATAAGAAACTGAATTTCGAATAAAAGCAGGATTCTCCATCTTCACGACACCGGCACAGTGTATTACACCAAAAACCTCACCCATCTTTTTCTTAGCCAGCTTAAATAATTTCAGTAACGCTTTCCTATCTGTTAATGACCCACAATAAATCTCTACCTCGGCACCATGTGCCTCCAACCATTGTATATCCAGTATCTTCTGCCGTAACACTGGTGATGTTTTCCGGTCAGAAATTATTTCTTGCCATTGAAAACGCTCTGGAAGCGGCTCTCTACCCATTAATACCAGCCTTCGCACACCTTTAGCAACCATATGCTTTGCAACAGCCTCCCCGATACCGCGTGTACCACCGGTAATAACTAATACCCTATCACTTGGATATCTTTGTCCATTCGTTGCGGCCTCCTCAATCTCAAGCCCTGATTGAATAACCTTAAGTGTAGATACATGTCGAATACCATTCCGATAACAACATTCATTATGTTTATCTGAGGAAGACCATTCTTGAATCAGTGTTTCTTTCAGTTTCAATCTATCATTTAATGAAACATCTATATCAACTGTCTTCGAAACGACCTGTTTGTATTCAGCGCCCAACATGCGATACAATCCCGCTAATCTAGCTCCATTCATTCTCGTCGTCTTTAGCCCGTAATCCTGCAGGTTACTCGTAATCTGAACCAACTTAAGTCCTGTGCCTCGCTTATGCTCTATTAGCTGTTGTAAAAAAACCAGCTTACCAGCCTCAACTGCTTTCGAGTCATCATAATCAGTGCTCAGTGCGGTCAAGTCCATACAACCTATCAAGTCATCCGATCTCTTTTCACTCCACTGCTGATAAACCGCAATTCCCTGTTCCTCGTGATAAAAATCGAGCTCATAGTGATTATCATCTACTCTTTTCATCGCTTCATTCTGACAACAAATGAATGTGTTAATACCGGGACTACCGGCAAACAGTGTCTCAGCAAACGTAAGTATATCAGGGGTGACCAGTAGCAGTATCTCTCCTTTTTCCTGAGCTATCGTATCGGTAAGCCTTTCCGAATGCCACTGTTTAGATAACATCTGCATCTGATCTTTTTCTATAACGTACTCTGGATCCAGATTGCTTTTCTGTGTCGTTTGATGAAATCCAGACATGCTTTCTCTTTTCTGGTCTACTATTTCTCCCTCTGCACCAGGTATCCAGTAATGTTCCCTGGCAAAAGGGTATGTCGGCAAACTTATCCGTTTAGGCTTACAATCGCCATACAATAGTTCCCAGTCCAAATTGAATCCATTTACCCAAAGTTCGGCAATTTTGTCATACTTGCCTTTTTCAATCCATTTGGTTATCAACTCTTTTGTGTCTTCATCCGAGGCGAAAAATGCTAAGGCATTCCTGTCTCTTCTCACTTCTCCTGAATAGAGAGCATCTATGTCATTTTTGTCACCCTTCTCCGCTATAAATGCTTCTAATTTGGCAGCAAGCTCCTTTTTACCCTTAATCAGAAATGCCACTCGATAATCCATTGCCTCTCGGCCCACCTGAAGTGTATAAGCAATGTCTGCGAGGCTTCGACTTTCTTTACCACCTTCATCCAGCCTTTTTATAAAACCAAGCAACCGTTCAGCATAAACTTTAAGACGTTCACTATTTTTTGCTGATAAAACAACCAACGCTGGTGTTTTTGCGTTAATAATCTTCACCGGCCCATGCTCAACAGACACAGGAAGATACTCTTCTATAACAACATGCGCATTAGTGCCTCCAAACCCAAAAGAACTTATTCCTGCCCGTTTGGGTATAGGATTATTCTGATCATCATAAAGCGTTTTCCATTTCTGCGTTTCGTTTACAAGGTAAAATGGGCTATCTTTCAAATCAATATGTGGATTTGTCTCTTCAAAATTGAGGTTTGCAGGAAAGCATTCGTGTTGTATTCCTAAAAGCACCTTAAATACACCTGCGATACCTGCTGCTGGCTCTAAGTGACCTACATTAGTTTTTACCGCCCCCAGACCACAATAATTTTTGTGTTTCATCTCTTTTTTATTTATTTCATATAACCGACTAAAAGCATCCTTTAATCCTTCAACCTCTACAGGGTCACCTAATTTAGTCCCGGTCCCATGGGTTTCAATATAGTTTATTGTTTCAGGGCTTACTCCTGCCATTTTATAAGCTGTCACTAATAAATCAGACTGTGCTTTCAAATTCGGAGATGTTAAAGAATTTGATTTCCCTCCATGATTTACTGCAGATCCCTTAATTATTCCATATATAAAATCACGATCAGTTTTTGCCTGGGACAAAGGTTTTAATAATATTGCGCCTGCTCCTTCTCCTTTAACGAAACCGTCAGCTTTTTTATCAAAAGTTTTGCATTTTCCGTCAGGTGACAATACTCCCAGTTGACTTGTACCCACCCATGTTTCCGCCAGAAGATTCATACTTACACCACCTGCTATTGCTAATTCACTCTCACCGTTTTGTATTGATTCAACTGCTCTATGAATAGCTACCAGACTTGCTGAGCATGCTGTGCTGATAGCCTCACTGGGACCATGAATATTTAATTGATACGAAACCCGATTGGCGAGCATTGCATGTGAATTCCCCGTTACTATCTGAGCATTTATTTTTCCAAAATGTTTCGCTAAAAGTTGTTGATATTCCTGAAACTGTACCCCAACAAATAATCCAATCCCTCTCCCAGACAAACTGCTTACCGCGTACCCAGCATCTTCTATTGCATGCCATACTTCTTCGAGAAAAATACGGTGTTGAGGATCCATCATCTCCGCTTCCTTCGGTGATATGCCAAAAAAAAGTGGATCAAATTTGTCTATATCCGGAATAAAACCACCCCATTTTGAATTCGTTTTCCCAGAATCCTTTAACGAGTCCCCATAGTATTTTCTCCAGTCAAACCTCTCAGGAGGGACTTCAGTTATTAAATTTTCTTTATTATATAAATGATCCCAGTAAATCTCTTTATTCTCTGATTGAGGGAAACGACCACTCGCACCAATAATTGCAATCGGTTCGTACTGAACATGAGCATGACCATTTTGAATAACCTTAAAACGGTCCTTCTTTAAGGGAGTAAGCGGTTCTCGTATTGATATATTTGTATTTTTTAATGATATGTGAACAGGTTTTTGCTCTTTATCTGTTTTTTTTCCATAAAAATCTGTAATTGTTTTCTTATGATTTGTAGTAAAATATTGCCCCAGTTTTTCAATTGTCGGATATCCAAAAAAGACGGTTGGTGTAATATTCAGGCCATAGTAACTACTTAACATCCGTGCAAACTCGGCCAAACTAATCGACTCAAATCCAAAGTCAAGAAGGTTTTCGTTGACGGCAACACGAGTATCCTTAATTTTTAATAGCTTGCTGATCATACGGCTAAGGTCACGCTGAATACATTCATGTATAGATAAACTCTCATACCCTGTCAAACGACCAATTCCTGCCTGGATATCCTTTGCAGTCTTTAGATCCGAAATTGATTTTCCTTCAATCTTCAAAAACCTTTCTAACCGGCTCTTTTGGCCACAGAGAACTAATGTACTTGTTCGTTCCTGACACAATAAATCTTCGAAAGCTTCAAACCCTTCCTCTTTTTCCAGAAATCGTTGTCCGCTTGATTTTAAATACATCTCCGTATTTTCATCATCCCGAACACCCATACCCCCTTCTCTCCACAATGGCCAATTAATAACAATGGTCTTCCCGTTACGTTTCCCTTCCTGAGTCAGGTATGTACGATACTGGCCATAAGCCATCTGGAAACGATTCCCTATCGCATAGTCACAAGCCCCAAAGTCACCCAGAACGGCAGAGGAAGAAGAAAAGTAACAAGTAAAATCGAGAGGTTCTCTGGCTGTAATCTCATCCAATACCACCGTTCCCTGGACCTTTGGCAGGAGGATCTGTTTAAAGCCACTCCATTTCTTGTCAAAGACAGTTTTTACACTTTCTACACCTGCAGCATGAATAACACCATTAATGCCTCCAAAACGCCTCTTTATACGTTGAAGCATCTTTGTCATTTGCTCCCGATGAGAAATGTCAACCTGTTCATAACATACCACTGCACCTTTATTCTGCAGATCCTTGAGATACTTCTCCTTCTTTGTATCTAAAGCAGATCGTCCAGTCAGAATCAGTCTGACCTTATACCGTTCTGCCAGATACCCTGCAAAGAGAGATCCTAGACCTCCACAGCCACCTGTTATCAGATATGTCCCTTGTGGCTTTATACTATTTTTATACCTATTGGTTTTTTTTATTTCTTTGATCTTATAAACATAACGTTGCCCTGATTGGTAACGAACGCTCATTTGTTGAATTTCATTTGTAACCGCTGCCTCTTGAAACATATAATCACAGCACTGACCAAAACTAAAAGACTGTGCTCCCATATATACACATGACAAATTTGTATGCGGCATAATTAATCCTAATGAACGTTCATATCCTAACCATGATTCCGCATAACATTGGGTTTTTCCATTATCCAATTTTCCGCCCATCAAAATTCTATTTATAAATATTGGTGTACTCTTTATTGCATTCAAAAGATAAAAAATATGTTTTAATGATTTTTTCCCCATATCATCTCTAAATGCAGAAAAGAATAATAAGGAATTAATTTTTTGTTCTACTTTCTCTATTGACGCAAACAATCTCTGATAACTTTGAAATTTATTGAGGTTAATCTCGTACTCATACTGTGATTTCTGTTTAAAGGAGTTACCTGTATTGACAAAAAAAATATTTTCCTTACGATTACATTTTTTTATGTAATCCTGTAGTTCTTTATGCTGGTCTTTGCCGTGAACGAAACATATTATATTGCCGAGCTCTAAAGTACTGATATCAATCTCTGATAAATCTGCCTCCTGCCATTCTTCTTCAAAGGTCATCAACTTAAAAGGCTCTTTTATTTTATTTTCAGACTCTTCTGATACCATTGAGGAGTCTTCTTTAACTCTACCTTCTTCATCTGAGAATGTACCCTCGACCGGCATCAACTCAAGCCCTGCTAAAGAGACCAAAACCCTGCCGTTATCATCAGAAATATCAACATCATATTTCGTCTTATAATCCTCGTCTCTTGTCTTTAAACTATATTTTATATATGCAAATGCTCTCTCTTGAACGTTATCATAAATCTTAATTTTTCTTACTTTATATGGACACAACGTATTTATAACATCAGAAAATAGTTTTTTTGTTAAGACACCTACTATTGATTGTATAACACCGTCGAGTAAAGTCGGGTGCAACATAAACTGACTATCAATCTCTGCAACACCATTCGGCAATCGCAGTTCAACCAAAGCTTCACCTTGTTTATAATACAGAGATTGAACACTCTGAAACTCCGGTGAATAACTTTTACCAAGATTAGTTAAATTTTCATAGCATTCAGTACCCGTCAACTCATCACCGCATCTTGATCTAATAGCATTTATATCTATATATCTTGCAGTCTGTTCTGAATAATCTCCAATTTCAAGTTTACCCTGACTATGAACATTTAATTCCGCTTCCTCCATGCTTGCTCGTGAACTTATCTCAAATTCGATATGGCTATCTTCAGGAAATAAACTAATTGAGACTTCCAGGGGTTTCTTATTAACATGTATGGGCATAGCCCATACAACATCTTTAATAGTAAGGACATCGTTACCAGCAGCCATTCTCCCCGCGGCACGTGCCATTTCCAGACAAGCCACTTCTGGCAACATTTTATCTTTAATGTTGAGATTGGTATTTAAGAACGATTCATTACCCGTTAACTTTGTAGTATATCGTTGTTCAGCGAGGTCTGACATATTACGTTGCAGTAAAGGATGAAGCGATAAAACCACATTTCCCGCATCTGAGTATTCTTTCTTGTCCTCATTTTGTATACAGTATATCTCTTCAAGAAATGGATATGTAGGAAGAGATAAACGTTTCGGTTTGACTTTTCCATAGAGCTTGTCCCATTGTATACTTAGTCCTTTTACCCATAATTCAGCTAGTTTGTCGATTTTGCCGTGAGACATCCATTTATTTATTACCTCTTTAAGGTCATCATCCACTGTATATAAAGCTAATGTGTCAGAACCTTTTTTTACTTCACCAGTATAGGATTTCTCTCTACTATCTCTATTCTCAATGAATGCTCTTAATTGATTCAAAAGGTCTTCTTTTGAATCAACCAGCAAGGCAAGACGACTGTCCATCTCTTCACGACCCATTTGTAAAGTATATGCAATATCAGGGAGAACGAGCGCATCTACCTTATTCACTAAAAAGGAATGCAACTTCTTGGCATAAACCTTCAAACGCTCCCCGTTTTTAGCCGACAATACTATCAAAACAGGGTTAGTCACATTTACCACTATCTCTGTTTTATTTCGCCCTGGATTTGGAATATATTCTTCAATAATTGCATGGGCATTCGAACCACCAAATCCAAAAGAACTTACCCCTGCCCTCCTCGGTATTAAGTTACCATTCTGATCACTCAACTGTTGCCAATCCACTGCCTTATCCACTATATAGAATGGACTACCCTTTAAATCGATATAAGCATTAGGCTCTTTATAATTAATCGTTGCGGGAATCTTCTTATGCTTCAAGGCCAAAAGCACTTTTAATACCCCTGCTATACCGGCTGCCGTCTCTAAATGACCTATATTTGACTTGACCGATCCAAGTCCACAATAATTACTCCTCTCCTGCACCATATCAAATTTTCTATATAATCCACTAAACGCCTTCTTCAGTCCATTCACCTCAACAGGATCGCCCAACTCAGTACCAGTACCATGCGCCTCAATATACGTAACCGTGTCCGGTGAAACACCAGCCCTCTCATAAGCATCCATAAGTAAA